>JAHKLZ010000006.1 GCA_020854775.1 Candidatus Woesearchaeota archaeon
AAAATCGAAAGGTAAACTATTAAATAAGCCGATTTTTTATGATAAAATCAGTAAATAAATAGCAAAGAATATTATCAAACTAGAAGGGGGTTTTATAATGCCGAAATGTCAATGTAGGAAATGTGATAGAATATGGTATGGATGGGCAAGAACCAATATCTGCCCAAGCTGTGGTGGTGAGTTATTTCAAATAAAAAGAAATGATTATACAAAGAATGAAGATGAAAATAAGAAAATCAGGCCTGAATTATCCAAGTCCAGATAAATATTCCAATTGTCCCTGTATTCTATGATATAGAAGGGAGGAAACGGTAATGGATAAGAAAAAAGAAAAAGATCTTCATACAATAGAATGGCTCCTGGAAAAAAAGGCAAGCCAAAAGAGTAAAAACCATCAGCTTTATTTTCCATACTATGGTGATGTAACAGAACTGAATACCGAAAGAACCATCCTGGATCTGGTGGGAAAAGATACCCTGGAAGCTCTCTGTGCAGATACGATGGATCTTTTAGATACTTCAGTAGCCGTCTATGAAAAAAATGGAGATTATGCCTTCGGTATGTTTGTCTCCGGATGGTGCCAGTTGATGGATGCTGCCTCCCGTAAACTATGTAATACTGATGATAATCAGAAAGCCCTGACCAGCGGGAAATGGCATTGTCATGAAAATTGCTGGAATGACTCTGCCAAACAAGCTATCAAAACCGGTAAACCGACTGATATCGAATGTATTGGTGGCATTAATCTTTATGCTGAGCCCATCTATGCCGGTAATCAAGTAATCGGAGTCATTAATATCGGTTACGGTAAACCACCTACCGATGAAAAGACCTTAAAAGAATTATCCCAAAAATATCAGATAGATTATAATACCCTGCTTACCCGGGCAAAAGAATATAAACCTAGACCCCCATTTATTATCGATATTGCCAAAAAGCGTTTGCACAATATTGCCTTTTTAATCGGCAAGATTGTACAGAATGCCATAAATGAAAAAAAATTAAAAGAGAGCGAAATACAGTTTAAAACGATTACAGAAGATTCTGCTGATGCCATATTTATCACCGATCAAAAAGGCAACTATGTCTATGTCAACCAGGCAGTTGTTGAGTTGTTAGGTTATTCCAGGGATGAAATGGCAAATAAGAATATTAAAGATATTTCCCCACCTGAAGAATCCAAAGAAAATGTTCGGGATTTCCAGCGCCTCCTGCAGGGAGAAAAGTTATTGAAAGAATTGAATCTTATCAGAAAAGACGGTTCTTCTGTCCCGGTAGACTTGCATGCTATCCTGTTGCCCAATGGTTTTGTCTATGGCAGCTGCCGTGATATAACCCAACGCAAAGAGGCGGAAGAAAGGATTACACAGCTCCATTCTCTTGTAGAATCCATCCGCAATGTGAATCAGCTAATTGTCCAGGAACATGATTTTGTCAAAGTTATCCAGGAGTCCTGCCGTACCTTACTGCAAACCCGCGAGTATCTGAATATTGAGATTGCCCTTCTGGATGAACGAACAGGCAGGATTAAGCCGGTTGCCAAAGAAGGTGTGCGTAAACTAAAAGACTGGGCAGCAGAAGTTCATAATCCTGTTGATGCACCAAGGTGCATCCGGGAAATTGTCCAAACCAGAAAACCTACTATTGTTAATGCTTCCAGGGACTATTGCGGAAAATGTCCGTATTTTATGACAGACCTGCCTTATAAAAATATCTTTGTGCCAATGTTGCTCAAAGGCCGTCTTGTCGGCATCATTACCACCACCATAAGAGCCGAACATGAGGTTATCCCGGAGGAAATTGAGCTGTTAAAAGAAGTAGCGGGAGACCTGGCTTTTGCCCGGGATAAGTTTCTGTCTGAGGAAAGGATTCTCTCCCAATTTCACTTACTCCAGATTGCCGGCAAGACTGCCAAATTCGGCGGCTGGAGTGTTGACACTGCCACCCAGACCTGCCAGTGGTCAGATACGGTGGCCGATATTCATGAAATGCCCCATGGCTATGCACTTCATGCCAAGGAGGGCATCAATTTTTATGCTCCCGAATGGCGGGAGAGAATAACCGAAGTATTCAGCAACTGCGCCCATCAAGGTATACCCTATGATGAAGAGATGGAGATCATTACCGGTAAAGGAAAAAGAAAATGGGTAAGAACCACCGGTAGAGCTGTGAAAAATAAAAAGGGAGAGATTGTCAAAGTGGTAGGCTCTTTTCAGGATATCACCAAACACAAAAAGACAGAACAGGAGCTTCACGAAAGAGAGACACTTCTCACTGCTGTGATGGATAATCTTCCTATTGGTATTGCAGTCAATACAGTATTTCCAGGTGTCAATTTTATCTATATGAACGATAAATTCCCGCAAATCTATCGGACAACCCGCAAAAAACTTTCCAAACCGGGTGCCTTTTGGGATATCGCCTATGAGGATCCGGTTTTCCGCAGCCAGATTAAAAAAAGGGTGGAGGAGGATATCGCCAGCGGTGATCCCCAGCGTATGCATTGGGAGAATATCCCTGTAACCCGTAAAGGAGAAGAAACCAGATACATCTCTGCCTACAACATTCCTATTCCCGGAAAAGATCTGGTCATTTCCACGGTTATGGATGTTACCGATATCAACCAATCCCAGCATAAACTGCGTAAAACTATGAATGCCACTATTGAGACCATCTCCAAAATATCGGAAACCCGGGATCCCTATACTTCCGGCCATCAATACAGAGTCTACCAGCTCTCGGTGGCAATAACTAGCGAACTGTGCCTTCCCCGGGAAAAAATTGAAGCAGTCAGAATTGCTGCTTTGATCCATGATATCGGTAAAATGGCTATTCCATCGGAAATACTCACCAAACCGGGAAAGCTAAGCGAAATTGAATTTGACCTGATCAGGGAACATCCCAAGACAGGCTATGAGATCTTAAAAGATATTGATTTTCCTTATCC
>JAHKLZ010000007.1 GCA_020854775.1 Candidatus Woesearchaeota archaeon
ACATCAGGATTTAGAGAAGTTTTCGGAACGAAGTGGAAGAAAAATTTGGGAAAATTCAGCAAGAATTTTCCTCTAAATCCTTGTTAAATGAGGGTGAGCGAAGCGAAAGGCTGCAAGCCGTCCCCGAGGATTTGCGAAGCAAACCGCAGAGTAATTTTTAGTGGCGTTCTATCAAAAGAGCGAATGCGATACATCAAGAACAAGAATCGAGGGGGGCAATCTTTTTTTTTAATTTTTTTAGGGGAGGGGCTTTTTTGTTTCTTTTATTCTAAAAAAGAAAATAGAGGGGGCTTTTACTTTATTTCAACTTAATTTTGTGATAAAGTTTTTTGAACTCAGGATAATTCTTAGGATTGTTTACTTCTTCTTTAGAGTAATGTTCTATAAAAATTTGTTCATACCACATTACAACTGCGTCATCAAAAAAACCAGATATTTTACTATTCTTTATAAATTTCTCATTAACTAAAAATGCAAATTGTTCTATCGAATTAAATAAAAGACTATCCCATTCTCTTTTAGCTTTTTGATTCGCATTTTTATATTCTTTATACAGCATAACTTCTGTTTCTTTAATACTTTTGAATGAGTCATTGAGTAATTGTATTTGTCTTGTAATATTGTTTTCTCTTAAAGCTAACCAATTAAGAATTAATCCAACACCTGCAAAAATTGCAGATATTAATGCAATAATTAAAGGTAAATCCCAATTCATTTTTTATTCTCTGATTTTTTAGACGAAGTATTTTGTGATGATGGTTGCGAAGTATTGGCAGTTTGAACCATCTGTTGAGCATTATATCCTTCTTTAAATGGTTGTTCATTTCTATTTTGTGTACTCATTTGTGGATTGTATCCCTTTCTTATTTCTGAACTTTGAACTGCATTGTAACCATCTGTTGTTTGTTGGTTATTATTTCTTGCGTTTGCCATTGTATTAGCAGAATAACCTTTTATTTCTACATCTCTTTTTGGAATTGATTTTTTATTTTCCATTTTATTGACCTCTTATATCTTCCATAATTTTACTCGCTATTACTTCTGCAAGTTTCACAGGAACTGCATTTCCAATCATTTTATATCCATCTGCAACATCTACATAATGAAATTCAAAATCATCTGGAAAAGTCTGTATTCTTGCACACTCTCTTACAGATAATCTTCTATAAAGGTGTTCTTTTCCTTTTACAAATTCTCTTTTATCTTGTTCAATAAATTTCATCTTTGGTGCTTGTGGATGAATTGGTGCGTGTCTTCCTCCTGCTTGAATTGTGAATGAATGTTCATCCCATCCTCTTACACGATTTCTTGACATATACATTGTAGAAAATCCACCATTCATATATTCGTGATTTGAGATTTCTGTTTTCCCATTTGTTTTATTCTTCTCTTTAGCAGATTTTGCAGGAGGCAAATCACCGATTGCATGTTTTAAAAATACTTGAGAATTTGTTGGTTTTGGAAATTCAAATTTTTTGCCAAGTTTATTATGATATCCTACAATAATAACTCTTTTCCTATCTTGAGGAACTCCGTAATCTTTTGCATTTAATAATTTGTAAGAAACATTATATCCTATTTCTTTAAATGCTTGAATTATTTTTTTAAATTCGGGTAAATGTTTATCGGATAAAAGACCTGCTACATTTTCTGCAAGAAAAAATAAAGGTTGTTTTGCTTTTATTAATTCTACATAATTATAGAATAATTTACCTCTTGAATCATTTATTCCTCGCATTGCTCCTGCAAGGCTCCAACTCTGACAAGGTGGACCTCCAACAAAACCAATAACTTCAGGAATTTCTTCAGGTTTTATTTCAGTAATTGATTTTTTACAAATTGGATGATTATGATTTTTTTCAAAAGTTTCCCAACATCCGTCCCAGTTATCATTAGCAAAAGCTAAACTAAAACCTGCGTTGGAAAAGCCTAAGTCAAGTCCTCCTGCTCCTGAAAAGAATGATGCGATTTTCATTTTCTTACAACAATTAATTTTGCCTCAATTTGATTTGCAGGATTATCTGGATTTTGAATTTTTACATCCTTTATTATTACTCCTGCTTCTTTTTCAATTAGTGATTTATCTTCTTCATAAAATGAATCATATTTTGTTTTTCGCATTAGTGCAAATAATTGAAATTCATCTCCGTTTAATCCAAATAATTCTTTGTAAACTTTTAGTGGATTTTGAATTGTCCACATTCCTCTAATTCTAAGATTTGTAATTCCTAAAGGATCAACTCTATTAACACGACCTAATTCTTTAGTTTCTGAAAATTCTAAATCCATTTCTTTTAGACCTGTGCTAATTTTGTCTTTTATTCTTTCATAAATATCTTTACTTGCTGCGTAACAATCTCCATAAACCAAAGATAAAACTTTAAGGGTATTGTTATCAATATGTCCAACTGCATAAATAATATCTTTTTCAGTCCATTCTTCACAATTTTTACAAGCAGAAGTAATCATTGGGCTATCTTGATGAAGTTTTGCTTTTGGATAAGAACTATTTAGTGCTAAATCGGAAGCTTTAACTCCATCAATTTTTTTTACTTCTATTGCATCACTATTTTTAATTATAATATCCGGAGGATTGTTTTGATTTCCTAAATATGAAAAATTTTCGCTATAACAATCTTTTTTCTTTTGTGCGTCTGTTTCATCAAAAGTATTGCAAAATGCATCTTTTGTAAAATATTCTAATGCTTCTCCCATATTATTTGCACGATTTACAGCAGAAGCCCTATCTTTAGAAATGACATTAATTTTTGATAAATCAAAACTAGTTCTATTTTTTATTGTGATTATTGCTTTAAGGATATTTGTGACCATTTTACCACCTATTTATTAAGTAAATTGAGAGTTTTATAACTCTTTCTATTTATAAATTGAAAATCTTTCGAAGTATAAATATTTTGTGCGTAGTTGTCCAGTGGTTAGTGTAAAAGCCCCCTTATTAAATTTCGAACAACGAAGTTGTGAGCCAATATGTGCGAAGCACCAGCCCCTCCCCCTTTTTTCTATTTGTTTTGAATGTCCTCCTTTTACCGTTTAGCCACTAAAAATTATTTCATTTAACATCAGGATTTAGAGAAGTTTTTTGCGTAGCAAAAAATTTTTGAGAACGAACCTGCAAGGTGAGTGAACCCTTTAAGCCCTGTTATACGCGTCTCGAAGAGACCAAGGTTTAGTGCAACGTTCCGTAGCGAAGCGAAGGAAAACCGCAGAGTTAAATTTTCACGATAATAAATTTCTCCATAGGAGACTATATGTCCGAAGGACGAGGGGGAGTCCAGATTTTTTGTTTCTTTTTTCTAAAAAAAGAAAATAGAGGGGGCTTTTATTTTTGGTTCTTTTTCTAAAAGAATATTTAGAGCATCTAACTTAAATCTTTTCCATTCCAATTTAAAAATTTTCCAAGAGTTATCGGAAAATTATCTTTAACATGTCCTATCATTTCAGTTTTAAGAATGAATCCATTAAAGCTACTCACCTTTTCAGAAATTATTTGTGAAATGTCCTCGTCAAAACCCATATTTCCTAATATAATTCCTTGAATTTTTTCAAAAATACCTAATTGTTTAAAGTGGTGCAAAATTGATAAAATAATTTCTTTTGATAAACCAACAGATTCTATAAAAAGGATCTTATTATTCCAATCTGGTTCAAAATTAGTACCTATAAGATTATTCAAAACAAATAAATTTCCACCAATAATCTCGCCACTAACTTTATCTGCATTTTTTATAATTTTAAAATTCATTTTAGAAAATATATCTTTTTGACTTAATTCTCCTTCCAAATAAGAAAAGATTATTTTTAGAAAAGAATCATCTAAATACTTTTTTTCTGAGAAAATTGGTCCGTGAATTGTTTTTAATCCTGTATTCTTATTAAAAGCAATTAATAAATTAGTAATATCAGAAAATCCCATAAAGATTTTTGGATTATTCTCTATTATTTCATAATCTATACCTTCTAGAATTTCATTACAAGAAAATCCTCCTCTAAGAGTTAAAATGGCTTTTACGTTTTTATCAGAAAAATATTTTTTAATATCTTCTATTTTATCTTTATTATTTTGGATTAATAAATTACTAGAATAAACAGGAGAATAACCTGCGTTGATAATTATATTTGAGATTTCTTCTATATCTTCTTGAGATTTTGGATTACCTGATGGGGCAATAAGTGCAATTTTATCTCCTTTAATTAATGGTTTCATTTTAATTATCTTTAATTATTTCTATTAGATCTCCTAAATTTATCTTTAGAAATTCTGAAGAATTTGGATTTCTAACTAATCCAATTTCAATTAAGCCTGATCTTCGATACTTTTCATTATTTTCTTTTAATTTTGAATCTAAAAGTGAACTTCCAGGGTAAACAATTATTTGATTATCTTCATAATTCATCATTCGGTTAGAGTATACTGCTTTAAATTCAGATTTTAATTCTTTATTTGAATTAAAAATTTTAATTTTTATTGGGGTTTCTTCTTCAAATTTTAAATCTGATTCTCGCAACCAGATTTTAGACAATCCAAAATTATCTATATGAACAACTTCTCCTTTTTCAGGTTCATAAAATTTTATGTCTTCTAATTTTAATTTATCGCCTACTTTTTCAAAATTCTCCCTCATCAACAATTTTGCGGCTGCGACAGAATGGACATGTAACCCCCCAAAAGGATAATGTCCAGGATTTTTTGTTTCCCAAACTTCTTGGAGGTTAGATTCTTTAAATATTAGTGAGAATATACCTGTATCTGCACCAACAAAATATGATCCGTTTTTTAATCTACCAAATATTCGTTTTGGCTTTTCTTTTAGGGGATTAAGTATTGCTAAATATAATGTATCTTTTCCATTTGGGACTTCATCAAACAATAGTTTTGCCAAAAACATTCCATTTGTTATTTGAAATGGTGGAGTAAATGCGTTATATATTTTATAATCAATATCTTTTTCTTCCAATAGTTTGGATAGTCTTCCTTTTATTTGTTCTGAAGCGATATCCCTACAATCCGTAATTAAAACTATATGTTTCATTTTATAATTCATCCATCTCCTTCTTTATATAATTTGCCATAACTCTTTTACAATCTCTACAGGAATCTCTCATTCCAGCAGTACATTCATAAACTATTTTATTTGTTTCTTCTGATTGAATAATGGGTGTTGCAATTTTTAGAGCTAAACATAAACTTGGATTTCCACCATATAGTTTTTGTTCCTCTTTTGCTCTTCCCCCACTTTTTACTTTTAAGTATTTATTCAATTCTTCCTCTCCTTCAAATAAATATAGTGTTGCATCTCCTCCAGTGCTAGACATCCTTACTTCTTCATTGGTTAAAGAGGGTAAAATTCTAGTTATTAGAAAAGAGGGTTCTTTTATCCCTAACTTTTTAGCAACTATTTTTGATAGTCTAACAAAGGGCAAATGTTTTATATCTGTAAAATTTACTGAACTTGAATCATTATCCACCATACCTGAATAAAGCATTCCTGAAATTGCTCTGCATATACTTTCATATTGAGACAAAGACGTTTTATCATCCCAACCCATAGTTTTTTTAAAATCAGAAGGACTTAATTCTCTTGAGACTTTCGAATATATTCTTTCATAATTTTGTTGAACCGAATCCTCATTAAGAGAAGGCATATCGTAAATTCTTGTTAAATTTTCTCCATTATTTCCCAATAATACTTTTTCTACTAATTCGTTTGCTTGTAATGTTTCTTCAAGTGATTTATTATGGGTTTGCATGGATTCTCCTACATTGATTCCAAGAACTAAATCTGATCCCAAATCATTTTTAAAAGATCTTAAAAGTCTATTCATTATTAAATAACCTAAGTGGGGTTTTCCAGGAGAATAGCCTACAAAAACACTCAAAGGGTGACCCTCTTGATATTTCTTTATTGCTTTCATAAAACCTGATTCAGCAACAATAACACTTCTTTTCCAAATATCTTCTCTTACTAAACCATCTAAACAACTTACTTTAAAAGGATTAAATCCTGATATCTTTAATTGTTTTTCATTCAAATTCCAAATTGAATCAAGGTGTTCCATTTTAAAAATGGTATTTAATCCCCATCATAGATTTTAGCCCATCTAGCTTTTCTGAGGCTATTTCTTGTGTTTTTTTCTGTCCTTCCCTTAGAACATCATAAACTACATCATCGCTTAAATTAGCTCTTCTATCTCTAAATGATTCGATATATGGCGCTATAGTGGCTTCTAATCCTTTTTTACAATTACCACAAAGAAGACTTCCCTGTTTACATTCTTCTTTTATTCTTGATAAATCTTGACTAAAAAATCTGTGATATGTATAGACCGAACAGATTTCCGGATGACCTACATAACTATTAGATTCGGTCTTCTCGGGATCAGTAACCATTTTCCTTATCTTTTTTTGATAGGATTTATCTGATTCGCCTAAATCGATTGTATTACCTGCACTCTTACCCATTTTTTGACCATCTGTACCCAACATCACTTCATTTAACATTTCTAGTCCATTTGGAACTCTAAATAATTCATAACCTGCCATATCATTAACTTTTCGTGCAATTTCCCTACTGATTTCTAAATGAGGAAGTTGATCCTGCCCAACAGGAATGATTGTTCCATCATTGGCTAAAATATCTCCTGCTTGAAGAACAGGGTACAAAAATAATGAGGCGGTTGGAGATTTTAATTTTTGTATCCAATCTTTATATGTTGGGTTACGCTCCAATCTTCCAACTGAAACTAGGTTTGAAAGTAAGTATCCGATTTCTAAGTGTTCTGGGATTGTTGATTGAGCATAAATTATAGATTTATTGGGATCTACACCAGAAGCAATTAAGTCTTTAGTGAATTCTAACATTCTCGATTCCGCCGTTTTAAAATCATCTTTAGTATTTCTTGTTGTAATTGAATGAATATCTGCGATCATAAAAGAAGGATTAGCCAGGTTATCTTCTAAAGCAGATAATTCTTGAAGTTCTAAATAAGGTTTTAAGACTGCTACTAAATGACCTAAATGCATCTTTCCAGTCGGACGCATACCGGTCATAACTTTCTGTTGCTCTTGAGACTTATTCAATATATTTTGAATTTGTTCTTCCATATCTTCTTGTAATTAATAGTATTTTATAAATGTTACTATTTGAAAGTTAATATAGGATTACTGAAAAGTTATTTTTGATTAAAATTACTCGCTGAAAGCGAGACTATCTGTCCGAAGGACTAAAAGCCCCTCTTAATAATTTTCTTTTACAAAGTAAAAGGCAATATGTGCGTAGCACCTGGACTCCCCCTCTTTTTGCTTCTTTTTCTAAAAGAAGAATGAGATTTAGACTAGTGAAAATTTAATTGCGTATAACATCAGGATTTAGAGAAGTTTTTGCGACAGCAAAAATTTGGGTGTAGTGAGGTGCAACCGAACGAAACCTCTAAATCCTTGTTAAATACTCCCGTTAGGGACGAGGGATAACTGCAAGTGGTTTTTTGCGAAGCAAAAAAATCCCGAAGAGTAAAAGTTCCATTTCCAATAAATTCGACCAAGGGGAGTGTATATGTGCGAAGCACTGGGGAGTTCCGTTCCTTCAAGCATGAAGTGCCATAGAGAACAAGTCTCGAGAGGAGTTCTTTTTTTATCAAAGCCGAAGGCTCATCAAATAAAAACATCAAGGGGGAGTTCCGTTCAATCTAGCGAACAAAGTGAGCCATCAAGAACAAGAAGAGAGGGGCGAGAAAACACAAAAACAGCAATATTTATAAGTATGTGCGATTATTTATATTTTAAGGGGTAAAATGGGATCAAAAAATATCACTTTAAAGGTAAATTCTGAACTTTATGATAAGTATAGAGAGATATGTAAACAAGAAGGTTGGATTGTATCTCGTCAGTTTGAAAAGTGTATGGAAGAGGAATTAAAAAAGAGAGGAATGCGAAAATGAGTAAAGATAATTCCCTTTTCAAAGAAGCTACAATTAAAAGATTGGTTTCTAATGTTAATTTAACTGCTAAACACAAAAAGGCAGTACATAAATGGTTAGATTATTTTAATACTGGCAAACTAGAAAATGAAAAACAAGCATATATAGAATTCGCTAATATCATTCTTAGAGATCTATTAGATTATGATATAAGTCTTGAAGGTCTTAAACACGAAGAAGAAAACATAGAATTCTTATTTAAAAAAGATGGCAATAATCTTATTTGTTTTGAGGCAAAAGGAACAAAAACTAAAGATTTATGGGCTTATCAAGGAAGAGATAAAAAATCAAGAGAAACTCCAGTTAATCAAATAAATTCTTATATGTATGGCAAGAAAATACCTTTTGGTATTTTAACAAATTATCGGCTTTTTGTATTATTTGATAGAAATGAAGGAGATAAAAAATATCATTTAATTGATTTTACTGAATTAACTAAAGAAGAAAAATTAAAAGAATTTATCGCACTCTTTTCAAGAGAACAAGTAGAAAAAGGATTTATAACAGAAGTAATCCAGCAATCAATTGTTGAGGAAAGAGAATTTACAAAAGAGTTCTACAAATTATATCACGAAACAAGATTAATGTTAATCAAAGAATTTGAAGAAAATTCAGGCATTAGTAGAGAAGCTTCTGTCCATTTTGCACAATTATATCTTAATAGATTAATGTTCGTATTCTTTGCTGAAGATACTGGAAAAATAGATAAACGAATTATAGAAAATAGGGTTATCAAAACATTAGATAACATTCACTTATTCTCATCAAATTCAGCAAACATTTCAAATGTTTTAGTTGGATTGTTTAATGATTTAGATAAAGGTAGCGATTTTCCTGTCAAATTATTTGGCTTTAATGGGGGTTTGTTTAAAAATCCAATTCCTCCAAAAATATTTTTTAAAGATTTTAGAGATGATAAATTCTTCAAAGATGTAAACCAATACTCTAAATTAAAGAAAAAAGAATTAGAATTAAATGAGAATGAAAAAGAAGTATTTCACAAATATAAAAATAGACTTAGTCCTGTAATACGTAATGTTTTGTTAATGGCTTCTTTTGATTTTAATTCCGAAGTTAATGTGAATATTTTAGGTCATATATTTGAACAGTCTATTTCAGATATTGAAGATTTAAAAACGGAAAAAAGTTCTCGAAGAAAAAAAGATGGAATTTTTTATACTCCTGAATACATAACAGATTATATTTGTAGAAACACAATTATAACTTATCTATCTAAGAAAGGAGTTAATTCAGTTCCCGAATTGATAAAAGAATATGCTGAGAACATCGAAGAATTAGAAGATAAGTTTAAATCAATTAAAATACTAGACCCTGCTTGTGGTTCTGGTGCATTTCTAATTAAAGCAACTGATGTAATGTTGGAAATATTTAAAGCAATCCAAGAATTTAAACAAAGTGAAGGAGAATATGAAGCAAAGAAAGGATTGAAGAAGAAAACTAATACTAAAGGACAATTTACACTTTCTAAATGGAATGAAGAAGAAGAAGCAAGAGAAATAATAGAAAATAGTATTCATGGAGTAGATATTAACGAAGAATCTGTTGAGATAACAAAACTTTCTTTATTCTTAAAAATGGCTCGAAAGAATAGAAAACTAACAGACTTATCAAATAACATCAAAAGAGGCAATAGTTTGATAAATGATCCGGAAGTTGTTGGAGATTTAGCTTTTGACTGGGAAAAAGAGTTTCCATTTAAATTTGATGTTGTAATTGGGAATCCACCATATGTGAGGGTTCAAAACTTAGAACATAAAGATATCGATTTTTTAACTAAAAATTATGTTACTCCCTCAGGCAAATTAGATATTTCTATACTCTTTTTTGAAAAGTCATTAAATTTGATTAATGAATCCGGGAAAGTTAGTTTTATTTCATCTTCTCAATGGATAAATACTGATTATGGTAAAAATTTAAGAGAATTACTTTCATCGGAAGGTTATTTATCAAAAATTTTGGATTTTGGTTCATTACCTGTTTTTGAGGAAGCAGATACTTATCCGTCTATTTTTATTTTGAATAAACTTAAAAATCAATACGTGGATTATGTTAAATTATCTAAAGAAAATTATGATAATATAAATACGGAGAAGATTAAATTCAAAAAAATAGATTTTAAAAATCTAACATCGGACTCTTGGCAATTTTCAGATTTTAATTTAATAACACATCTTAATAAAAAAAATTTAAATTGGAATGAATTAAATAAATATGGAAAAGCTTACATTGGGAATATTACGGGATATGATAAAGCATTTATTGTTGATACTTCTATTATAAATGAAAAAAAATTGGAGAAAGAGTTAATAATTCCTTATGCATTCAAGGGAGAAGAAGTAATTCAATATACTTATACGCTTCCAAATTATTTTGTAATATACCCCTACAAACAAGAAAATGATAAACAAGTTTTAATATCTGAAAAAGAACTTAAATCAAAATATCCAAATATTTTTAACTATTTACTAAAATTTAAAGATGAATTAAAAAAACGAAAAGATAGTCGAAAACTTTATGCGAATAATGAGCAGTGGTATAAACATGTACGGCCTGGTTCATTTAATTATATAAAACCTAAGAAAATTCATATTAAAGGAATTTCAACAAAGTTAGAAGCAGGATTACTTGCAGAAAATACAAATTTTAGTGGGGCAAATTGTCCTGCAATAATCCTTTTTGACAATAATATTCTTCATGAAATATTGGGAATTTTAAATTCAAAACTAGTTAGTTTTTACTTAAATAATATTTGTCCTAAAAAATTAGGAGGATATATAAGATATAATGCAATAAATTTAAGTAAAGTTCCGTTAATAGTTGGCAAAGATGATGGTCTTAAAAATATTGTAGATTTAATGCTCAAATTAAATAAAGAATTTCATGACAAAAAATCCAAATTCTTTAGCAGGATAAAAAAATCTTTTAGCTTAGAAAAATTAAACAAGAAAATTTATTCTTTTTATGAATTGGGATTTAATGACTTCATAAAAGAAATTGAAAAATTATCTAAGAAAAAGCTTTCATTAAAAGAACAAGATGAATGGGAAGATTATTTTAATGAATATAAAAAAGATTTATCTAATTTAAAGAACGATATTGAAAAGACGGACAACGAGATTAATCAAATGGTTTACAAATTATATGATTTATCTAAAGAGGAAATACAGATAATTGAGGAGAGTTTAAAATGAATGCTAATGATTTATCTAATCCTTTGGAGTATATTGCTAAGCAACAATATAAAAATTGGATTGAATTTTATACTAAAAATACTTTTAAATCGTTTGAAAATAATTTTAAGGATGAATCCGAATTTAATAAATTTCTTAATAATTTTAATGATGAAAATGAAAAATTCAAATTTATATTTTGTGGAAATTATTATCACTATTTGAAGTTTAATGAGGGATTGAATGCAAACACACAATTAATTATGATTTTAGCTATTGTTGAGAAAATTTATTCTAAAGATGATTTTATTGATTTTAAAGATTGGTGTTCTAAAAATCAAAGTGAAATTAATATAAGAGATTTTACATCATTCAAAAGCATGTTAGAATGTTTAAAATCACAATATCATAAAATCCACGGGTCAAGACAAAAAGTATTGGGTTTCTTCAAAGATTATTTTGATGAAGAAGACAAAAAAAGTTTACTAGATTCAATTATTTTCAAGCCAACAATTGAAGGTTTAGATGGTGAAAAAATAGATTTCCATAAATTTATCAATATTCTTTATATAATGAGAAATAATTTTGTTCATGATGCTAGATTTGTTCCTATTCATAAGGAGGGAAGAATCGGAGGCAATATTCGTTATAATAATAAAGAAGTATTTGTTCATTTTGAAATGAAAATGAATGAATTCTTAAAAATGTTTGAAAAAGCATATATTAATTATTTTAGGAGCTTACAAAATGACTAAAATCAATAAAATGGATAGTTCTATCCACAAAAGTGGACAATTAAAGAAGGAGATAGATTTACTCATCCCTTTTATCAAACAGCCATGGAAGGATTTTACTTTAACAGAAATAAAAACTGCAACAAAAAACAAATCTCATCATTATGTTTATGAAGCTTTAGAGAAATTCTCAAAAACTATCTTAAAAAAAGAAAAGCGAGGTAACACAAACATATACAAAATAAATGAAAATACCAAAGAGTTAGATCATTTTATCTTAGCAGAAACAGTTCTAAAGCAAAAAAACAAACAGATACCAAACAAAGTCATCCAACAAATTGAAAGTAAAATCAAAACCTCATTTTATACATTATTAATAACTGGAAGCTATGCAAAAAACAAGCAAACAAAGGATTCAGATTTAGATATTGCAATAATTATTCCAGAAACAAGCAAAAAACCTTTTGAAATAGCATTAAAAGAAGGAGAATTAACCATCCCAGAAGTTCATGGATTTGTTTTTACAGAAGAAGAATTTTATCAGATGCTAATAAATAAAGAATTTAACTTTGGCAAAGAATGTGCAAAAAATCATATTATAATGCATGGAATAAGTCAATATTATAAAATACTATTAAGAGGTCTTCAAAATGGATTCAAAGGTTGAATTATACTTAAAAAGAGCAAGAACAGAGATGAATATGGGAATACTACTCTTAAAATCATCAGGAACTAAACTACTTAATGATTTTGATATTCCGGAAGATGAAACATTTTACAGCGGAGTAATTAGTCATTGTTATTATTCTATATTTTATTCTGCAAAAGCAATGCTTTTAACAAAAGGAATAGATACAAAAGCTCCAGAAGCACATAGAAAAACACTAGATGCTTTCAAAAAAGAGTTTATTGATTCAGGCATATTGGATATGAAATTATTAATGATTTACAAAAAAATGATTGTAAAAGCAGAAAGTCTATTGCAGATATTCAAATCAGAAAAAAAGAAACGAGGAGATTTCACATATAATACAATTTCACAGGCAAATATAGAACCTGCAGATGAATCATTAAAAAATGCAAAGACTTTCTTTAAACATTGCAATGCTTATCTGAATCAAGAATAAAATATTATATTATATTAAGAATTATGGTTTTCTCGCCCCCTTCTAAAAATATGAATATTCGAGCAACAAAGTTGCGAGTGTAGATGTCCGTTAGGACTAGGAACTCCCCCCTTAAATTAAAGAACTCCCCTTTCTACTAATAAATATCGAACGAAGTGAGCCAATATGTGCGAAGCACTGGAACTTCCAAAAATTAAAAAAAAGAAATGGAAATTTTATTGTATTTAACATCAGGATTTAGAGAAGTTTTCACGCAGTGAAAATTTGGGAAAATTCAGCAGGAATTTTCCTCTAAATCCTTGTTAAATGAGGGTGAGCGAAGCGAAAGGCTGCAAGCCGTCCCCGAGGATTTGCTGAAAGCAAACCGCAGAGTAATTTTTAGTGGCGTTCTATCAAATGAGCGAATGCGACACATCAAGAACAAGAATCGAGGGGGACAATCTTTTTTTTATTTTTTTAGGGGAGGGGCTTTTTTGTTTCTTTTTTTCTAAAAAAGAAAATAGAGGGGCTTTTATTTTGGTTCTTTTTCTAAAAGAACATATCCACTGGACAAAAAACGCACTGGACAGATTCACATAAGATATTTAAACAAATAGATTTGTCTTTAGAATATGTTTGACATGAAAATTAGCACCGCGATAATCGTAGATTTGTTTCTTGGAATTGCAGGAGTATTGTTTTGGTTTAGTGATAGTTTTGCTCATGCTTTAGGAGTGTTAGGTTTTTTTAAAAGATTATTTGCAGGAATTGTATGTTTTGCTATTTTAGCAGTAGTTACTTTTATTGCTACTCGAAACTGAATAGTAACATTTATATATGGTTATTAATAGTTATTAATAACATGACTAAAAAGTTAATCCTTGATACGGATGATAAGATTTGGAATGAGGTTTTAAAATACAAGATTGATAATAATTTTAAAAATAATAACGAAACAGTTTTGGACTTAATAAAAAAGGGTTAAAAAATGGAAAAAATTAGCAAGTCTAAAGACAGAAAACTAAATTATATTAGTTTATTTAGTAGTGCTGGTGTTGGCTGTTTTGGTTTCAAACAAAATGATTTTGAGTGTATTGCTACAAACGAAATAATTGAACGGAGATTAGAAGTTCAAAAATACAATAACAAATGTAAATATAAAAGTGGTTATATCTCTGGAGATATTACTAACAAAGAAACTCAAGATAAAATATTTAATGAAATCTCTTTTTGGAAAACTAAAGAAAAAATTAAAGATGTTGATGTATTAATTGCTACGCCACCTTGTCAAGGTATGTCAGTTGCAAATCATAAAAAAAAAGATGAACTTAACAGAAATTCTTTAGTCATTGAATCTATTAAAATTGTAAATAAAATATCTCCAAAATTTTTTATTTTTGAAAATGTCCGTGCATTTCTTAATACTGCTTGTACAGATATTGATGGTCAGATAAAAACAATAAATGAATCTATTTCGTTAAATCTTTCTGGAAAATATAATATTGTCAGTAAAGTAATTAATTTCAAAGATATTGGAGTTCCATCAAGTAGAACTAGAACACTTGTAATTGGAGTAAGAAAAGATCTTAAAGAAATTACTCCTTATGATTTATTCCCTGAAATTGAAGATACTAAAACTATTAGACAAGTAATTGGAGATTTACCTCCATTAAGGGAAATGGGTGAGATCTATAATAAAGACATTTATCATAATTATAAAAAGTATGATAAAAGAATGCAAAGTTGGGTTATGGAAATAAAAGAGGGAGAATCTGCTTTTGATAATAAAGACCCAAAAAAAAGACCACATAGACTTGTCGATGGAAAAATAATTTACAATGTAAATAAAAATGGGGACAAATATAAAAGGTGCAAATGGGATAATGTAGGACCTTGCATTCATACAAGAAATGATATTTTTGCAAGTCAATCAACGATTCATCCGAATGATAATAGAGTATTTAGTATAAGAGAATTAATGAGACTTATGACAATTCCAACTACTTTTAAATGGGTTGATGAATCAGAGAAGCAGTTGAATTTGTATAATTACAATGTAAAAAAAGAATTTTTATCCAAAAATGAAATGAATATAAGACAATCTATTGGTGAAGCAGTTCCAACTTTAGTCTTTAATAAAATTGCAAAAAATATACAAAAGGTAACTAAATATAATTTCATATCTGAAAATGAATCAGTTAAATTTGTTCAAGAGAATTCTTTAGACAACATTGACAATATGATTAATTTTATTAAAACTCACAAAAAATTAAATTTTTTTCAATTATCAAAAATATCTGAATTTGCAAATGCAAAAAGAACTGATACCGCTGCATATTATACAAGTCAGGATGTTTGTTTTTCAATTATAAAAGACTTACCTGATTTTGAAAATCAAGAAAGTGTCAAAATACTTGAACCATCTGTTGGTTCAGGAAATTTCTTACCTCTTTTAATAAACAAGTATCGAATGGTAAAAAATGTAATTATTGATGTAATGGATATAAATTCAGATTCAATAAAAATTCTTAAAGAATTAGTAAAAAAACTTGATGTTCCTAAAAATATACAAATTAATTATATTAATGATGATTTTTTACTTCATAATTTTAATAATTTTAATGCTAGTTTAGATTATGATTTAGTTGTTGGTAATCCTCCTTTTATGAAAATAAAAGATAGTAAAAAACTTAAGATATATAAACAAAATAACTTTAATAAGAAAACCAATAATTTGTTTGCTTTTTTTATTGAAAAAGCATTATTAATCTCAAAACATGTTGCACTAATCACTCCTAAAAGTTTAATTTCAACTCCTGAATTTAATCAAACAAGAGAATTACTTGAGAAAAAAAATGTTTTAAAAATATGTGATTATGGGGAGACTGCTTTTAAAGTTAAAATTGAAACAATTAGTTTTATTGTATCTAATACAAAAGCTAAAAATAAATTAATAAAATTAGAATCCTATATCACTAATGATGTTTCCTATAAGGAAAGAGAATATGTCATGTCAAAAAGCTTTCCATATTGGTTAATCTATAGAGATTCTTTTTTTGATAAAGTAGCAAAATCTTTAAAATTTGAAATATTTAACCATTTTAGAGACAGAACTATTACGAAAAAACATACTTCTAATAATGGTAAAATACGAGTATTAAAATCAAGAAATTTATCTCAAAAAGGAGATATTATTGATATTGATGGCTATGACTCTTATATAAATAATATTAATGAATTATCAGTTTCAAAATTTATTAACAAAGAGAATTTATTAATAATTCCTAATTTATCATATTATCCTAGAGCTTCCTTTTTACCTAAAAATGCTATTGCTGATGGTTCTTTGGCTATTTTGACACCTAAAAATGGCACAAAAATAAAACAAGAGGATTTAAATTATTATGCAACAGATGAATTTAGAAAATTTTATCGTATTGCTAGAAATTTTGGAACAAGATCTTTAAATATTGATAATAATTCAATATTTTTTTGGGGCGTAAAAAATGAATCATGAAGAAAAGATACAAAAACATTTAGAAAATCTTGATTTAGATATAAGAAAATCAAATTTTTCTAGATTTATGGATCAGAAAGTTACACCAGATGTTTTATGTTTTATTTCAGATTGTATTATTAATTTAAGTAATCAAAATAATTTTACAACAAAAGATATATGGGAATCTAATTATTTTGAAAAGAACATTAGAGCTATTTTTGGAAAACCTTCTCCTAAAAATATTAATGTTCAAAATGAGTATGATAAATTTATAATACAACCTTTAAGGATGTTGTCTTATGCAGGACTTTTAGAATCAAAAAAAGATGGTCAAAAATATATTTATAATATTAAAAATTATGAATTATTAGATTACATTTCTATTAAAGAAAGAAACGCATATAAGTTTTTGTTTGAATACATTGTAAAAGTTCTCGGTGATTCTGGTTTGTTATCTTATTTTGAACGATTTAAAGATAAATGCTTGACTAGTGAAATCACAAAAGAAGATTTTGAATTATTAAAAAATAAATTTATTCAATTTATGTTAGGACATACAGAAATAAATCAAGATGTTGAAATTAGAAGAATTTTCCCAAAAGTTCTAAATATTTATGCCTCTGAAAATAATATTAATGGAGTTGTTAAAGGACATTTATCTAAATATGTTTTTAATTTTAGTGATTTAATGTACAACCGAAAAAATTGGCGTGACATTGGAAAAGAGAAAGGTATTTCAAGAGCTGAATCTATTGAATTAGAAACACAACAAGAAGTTTATACTAATTATGTTATTGAAAAAGCAAAAAATATAATTAAAAAGAAATATGTTGATAGTGAAGTTAAAGACAGTTTAGCAAATTCTCCCGCAGTGCATGTTCACCATATTTTTCCTATGTCTACTTTTCCACAGTTAGCTACGTATCTTGAAAATTTAATAAAATTAACTGCAACACAACATTTACAAAAAGCACATCCTAAAGGTAATACTCAAGTTGTTAATAGAGACTATCAATGTGTTTGTTTATTGGCAAAATCTAATAGTATTGAATATTCTTTAAATAAAGGTGAACTAGTTTATACAAAACCTAATTTTATTTATGTTATAAATGAAGGTTTAAATTTAAATTTATCCGCATCGATGGATTTTATAAGCTTAAGAACTGAAATAAATAAGGCATATAATTCTATATAATTACTTTTTCACAGAAAAAGACAAAATATACGTAAGAGCTAAGAATAAAAAGAAAATTACTTATCTTATTTAAGATGTTTTTTGTATAATCCGTTTAGTGTGTCGATAAAACTATTTAATTCACCACTTGTTGGGATTTCAGTTAATTCATCATCATGACTTCGCTTGTCGCATTTGCCACTAATCATTCTTAATTTCCCTTTTTCATTAGACTCAATTTCTACACGAGTTAATAATTTATTATCTAATATAGAAAATTGTGCTTTTTTGCAATCTGCAGGAATAGAATTTCCAGATTTCTTTTCATAATATAGTTTAGTGTAAGTTTCAACAGCTTGCCTAATCATATTTGCACAAGTTTTTCTTTGCTCTGAAGAACCATTATAAGTTTCTTTAGCTTGATTAATATAATCTTCAAAACGATTAGATGCCTTAACAATAAATTTTGGTCCCTCTAGACAAAATCCATAAAATTCTATATATTTTGGAAGTTTATGTTGATATCTTGTGATAATTAAATCCGATACTGCCGGTTTTAAATGAGACATAACATAAATTTGTATATCTTTATTTAATAATTTTTCAAGGACATTTGAGATAAAATTGTTTGTATGAGCATCATCCATTGATTGAACAGGGTCATCAATTAATATAAATGAAAAAGGATTATCACAATCAATAATTTGACTTAAATATATGCTTAATCCTAAACAATTTAAGTGGGCTTCACTAAGTATTGGGACTGCAGGTTTGTTAACACCAAAACAAGATGCTATAAAATTGATTTTATTTCCATTGCATTCAATATCTGAAATTCTAATTTCTTCATCTGGATTTAATAAATCGTACCATTCAATAATTTTCGCTTTATGTATATTTATGAGTTCTGATAATTTTGAATCTCTGAATTCTTTTAATTTAGCGATATTTTCGCTAAATTCAGATTCAATTTCTTGATTTAAATTATAAATTTTGAAATGTTTAAAATGAATTAATGTTTTCATTAAAAGTTCTTTCTCGTCAATTCCTTTTTGTGATGATATTTTTAAATCTAAATCTTTTTTTAGTTGAGATATTAATGGTTTAAAGACAGTTTCAATTGTTGTTTGATATGTGTCAACAAATTTGATGAATTCATCATTTTTTTCATTGATTGAATTTATATCTTCGGGTGGTTTTTCACCAGGTTTTATTGAATCAATTAATTGTTTAATCTCTTCATATTTGTTTATAATTGATTTGAAAGTTTCATTCAATAAATTATTTGTTGAAATTATTTTTGTTAAATCTAACTGAAATATTTGTAATTTCTCTAAAGTTTCCTTAGAAATAATTAATTCTTTTAGTGAGTCGATATATTGTTTTTTATTATTAATTATTTGTTTAATTTTTTCTAAAGATGCAGAATGAGTTGTTAATTGCTGTTTTGTTGTGTTTAGTTTATTTAATATGTCTTTAATTTCTTCTTTTTTTTGGGCGTTAATTGTTTTTTCTTGACATAATGGACAAATTTCTATTTCATTATCTAACATAGTCAATCCTTTTTCTAAAATAGTTATTTCATTAGATGTGCTTATATTAGTAGGATTTGTTAGAAAATTTAAGATTGTTTGAAAACTCTCTTTTTCAAATAAAGGTTGTTCTGAAGTTTTCTGAAATTCAATTGTTTTTATTAATTTATTAGTGTCAAAAATACTTTTTTTTTCATTCTCTATTAGTTGTATTGAAGATTTTAAAAAATCATTAAAGTTATCTTCTAAAATAATTTCAAAATCAGAATTTTTGATTCTTTTATTTATTAAATTTGCAATTTCTATTTTTGACTTTTTATTAGATGTAGCTTCACAAAAAATATTGTTAAATTTTTCTTGAATTTCTTGACAGAAAATTAAAGATTCTCTAATTTGAGTTGGTTTATTTGTTTTAAAATTATTAAGATTTTTTATTGTTATTTTTAAAAAATTGTCTAATTTTTCTATACCTAATAATTTCATAAATTGGTTATATCTGTCAACAGGTGGTGTGTTGATAAAACTTTGCAATCCGTGTTGATAAATAATAGGTTTAAGATCTAAACTAGTAGTTATGGAATCTAAATTCTCCACTTCAATGCCATCAATTATAATTTTAGAATCTGTTTCAGATATATATTCTCTTCGAACAATCTTATTGTCTGAATTTATTTTTATTATGGCCTCAACAAATGGGGTTCCTGCAAAATGTATGTTTTTGATTGTATCTTTGAACTCAACCTTAGAACATGCATTTTCTTTTTTGTATATTGTGCCGAAAAAAAGATATTCAATAACTTCGGCAAAACTAGTCTTTCCTTGACCATTTGGACCATATATAACAATTAAATTATCGTCCAATTCAAATTCTTGATTAACATTAAACCCCCTTATTCCTGATACTTTTAAATTAATTAATTTCATTAACTTTTTCCTCTACATATTTATTTATTTCTTCTCCAAAATCAGTGGAACTTGTATCAAAGAATTTATCAATTATATCGTTCATTAGTTGATTTTTTTCAAAAACATTTTTAGCATCTGTTTTAATCGAATCTTTCATAAATATGTATAATTAGTAGAATAATATAAACTTTCTTATTATTTAGTATATTTTTTATCTTTCGAACGAAGTGAGTGTAAATGTCCGTTAGGACTAAAAGCCCCCTCTTAATAAATTTCGAACAACGAAGTTGTGAGCCAATATGTGCGGAGCACCAGCCCCTCCCCCTTTTTTTCTATTTTTTTCTTTTGTTTTGATTGTCCCCTCCTTCTACATTTAGCCACTAAAAATTATTTCATTTAACATCGGAATTTAACGAAGTTGAATTTTGAGAGCTGGAGCGAGGCAGGCAACCCAGCCGAGCGACCTCCAAAATTCAATTTGGGAGAGGAACGAATTTTCGAAGAAAATAGCGAAGCGGTCGTTCCGAACCGTTAAATTCCTGTTAAATCCTTTTCCCATACGCAAGTGTGGGAAAATTGCGTCTGCAAAGTCGAAAAAGAGAGCGTTCCTTCAAATGAGCGAAGCGATACATCAAGAACAAGAATCAAGGGGGACATTTCGTAGTCGTCGTTTTAGTTAGTCGTAGGGGGGAATTTCGTCGTGTTTTTGCTTCTTTTTACAAAAAGAAGAATCAGCACTAACCACTGGACAGATAGACGCAATATTTATAAATATGTCTAAATATTTCCGTTTAGAGGGGTGTAAAATGCCAAGTAAAAGTATTACATTAAAGGTGGATTCTAAAACTTATGATAATTATAGAGAATACTGCAAGAAAAAAGGTTTAATTGTATCTCGCCAATTTGAAATTTTAATGGAAGAGGAGTTGCAGAAGAATGGAAAATAAAGAGATTAATTCAACAGTTGTTCCAATAGGAGAGTATGCTTTTTCACAGATTGTTAAAACTAAAATTTATTTTTTTCCACAACCAAAAAAGATTAATCAAAAAGTAAAATATATCTTTTTTTATCTGACAAAACCAGTTCAAGCAATTACGCATTATGGAATCATTGAGAAGCATATTGAAGATGCGGATAAAATGATTAATCTCATAGAAAAAATGAAAACATTTAGAGACCCATCAAAAAAAGCATCAGCATATAAATTTTCAAAAATTGAGAAGTTAAAATCACCAATTCCATTTTTAGATAGTACATCAATTCAAGGAAGAATAAATGGAAACTTCGATAAAATTATAAAGTTAAAAAGCACACAAGGTTTATTCAAATGATATCAACTCAAAACTTAAAATTTATTGACCTTTTCGCAGGAATAGGCGGATTTAGAATAGCTTTAGAGAAACAAGGTGCTAAATGCGTTTTCACATCAGAATGGGATAAAGAAGCTCAAAAAACTTATTATGAAAATTTTGGAGAAATCCCTCAAGGAGATATTACTAAGATAGATGAAAAAAATATTCCTAAACATGATATTATCTGCGGTGGATTTCCATGTCAGGCTTTTAGTATATCTGGAAAACAGCAAGGTTTTAAGGATGCACGAGGAACGCTATTTTTTGATATCGCAAGAATAGCAAAACATCATCAACCAAAAGTGTTGTTTTTAGAGAATGTTAAGAATTTAACAAAACATTATCATGGAAATACATTGAAAGTTATTTTAAGAATTTTAGATGAGATTGGCTATGACGCATTTTATCAAGTTTTGGTTGCGAGCCATTACGGAGTTCCACAAGCAAGAGAGAGAATCTATATTGTTGCTTTTAGGAAAGATTTAGGAATAAATTATTTCTATTTCCCAAAACCCACTTATAAAAAGATTTATGTTAAAGATATTTTAGAAGATGATGAGATTACAGCAGAACATATAATCAATAGAAAAGACATCAAATTTTGGGAAAGAGATCAAACTCCTCAGTTAAAGCCGATTCAAATAGGACAAATAAATAATGGCGGACAAGGTGAGCGAATTTATAGCGTAAATGGTCACGCAATAACTCTGTCTGCTTATGGGGGGGGAGCGGCTGGTAAAACTGGTGCCTATTTAGTCAATGGTAAAATAAGACGATTGTCTCCGAGGGAATGTGCCAGAGTTCAAGGATTTCCAGAATGGTTTAAAATTCCAGTAAGCAAATCTCAAGCATATAAACAATTTGGAAATAGTATATCCGTTCCAGTTGTTGAAAGCATATACTCACAGATATTGAAGGTATTAAATTCTGATAAAATTGGAGAATTGAAGCAAAATCAAGTTCCTCAATCGAAAAGATATGATTACGCTGTGCAAACTCAGTTAATCAAGGTGTCACAATGAATGAAAAAGAATTGTTTGGCTCAGAAACGGCTAAAGGCGGATTTAGAAATGAAGATGATGTAATTGCTAAATTTAACGATTGGAAAAAAGATAAAGTTTCTCAAGAGTGGCTCGTTACTATGGGTTATGTCATTAAAGAGATTGAATATGTTAAAGCTGTTAAAATTGGTGGGAATTACAAAACTGATGTGCAAGTTCAGGTCACAATCAAACTTAAAGAAGCAATAGATTGCGAAAATTTGTCAGTTAAGTTGGTAAGCAATCCTCAAGGTTTTAATCAAATAGATAAAAGAGAAATTGAGAAATATGTTGAAATGTGGAGAATACCTAATGATATCGAGGAGATATTAAAGTTATTTACAGGTAAGACTAAACCGACAAATACCTCAGGGTTAAAAGACCCAAGAAGAATGTTATTGAGTGAAATGCCAAGCGAAGACCAAGAAAAAGTTTTGGCATTTTTCAATAAGAATAAGATTTTGATTATCTCAGATGTTCTCAAAGGAAGAGATAAATTCGCGGCAAATTGGATGCTTGTAATTCTAAAAAAAGATGAAGATAGTTACGAATGGGCATTAAAAGACATAAATACTGTCATGAATCTTTTTGGTCAAGGAGAGGTTAGAATAACAGACCAAGGTAGTTTAAAGATTGGTCAGATAGGTATGCAGAGAAAAGGCGGAGATGGCGGAAGAGAGTCCGCAAAAATGTTGCAGTTTAAGATTAATCCTTGCTTATTATTTGATGGCGATGAAGATGCCTGATACTTTTTCCAAAAAGAAAAGAAGCCAAATAATGTCTAAAATCAAAGCCAAAAATACTCGTCTTGAAATTGGCTTTAAAGAATTAATAAAAGGTTTAAGATTCAGATATCAACCAAACATTTTTGGAAAACCGGATTTTGCTTCTAAAAAACTAAAAATAGCCATTTTTATTGATAGTTGTTTTTGGCACAAATGCCCTCAACATTTCAGAAAGCCAACAGCCAATAATTCTTATTGGACTAAAAAAATAAATCGGAATGTTGAAAGAGCAAAAGAAGTTAATGTTCAGCTAAAAAAACAAGGTTGGAAAGTGATAAGATTTTGGGAACATGATATCAAAAAGTATCCTAAAAAATGTGTGCTTAAAATTAAAAAGCATATTCTCTAATAAATTATAGTCGTTCGTCGTTACGGAATTCCCCCTCGTTCGTCGTTTAGAAATGTCCCCCCTTCCGTTCGTTAGCTCTCTTTTCCGATTGGATTTAACATCAGGATTTAGAGAAGTTTTAAACGAAGTGAGAAATTTGGGAGAGCGCCGAGCTGAGGCGCGAACCTCTAAATCCTTGTTAAACGTCCCGACGACTGAAAGGAGGAGAGCGCAGCGTGGCACGAAGCGTAGCGGAGTGAGTTCAAAAAATATTTTTCGTTCTTATTTATCATGATAGGCTTTCTTCAATTCTTATAAATTTGTTTTTTGTTTTGAAAAATGAAAGAGGGGTTAGGGGTGAATTTCATTTTTTAATTTCTTTATTTATACTCTTTTTTCTGCAATGAGGGCAAACTGAATTTTCTTTAAAAAGATCATTTAGTCTATTATTTATTAAATATAAATTTAACAATTCTTTCAACGGCTTTATTAGTTGCTTTATCAATATCCTCTTTTGTCCATGTATCCTTTGGATATTTAGTCAATGCTCTTGCAATGGTGTATCTACTGTCTTTGTATCCTGATTTATCTTTTATAGAATTTTGTTTTTTTGTTTTGAACCATTCTCTTCCAATAGATTTATTTATATCTTCTTCAAGTAATATTTTATTACCAAGTTTGTTTACTATACTATTAAAATCTTCTTTGTTTTCAATACCTGCATCTGTTTGTATTGTAGTAATATTTCGACCACTTGATGGCATAATATGTTCAATGTTTACATTTTCTTCAAAATTGAATTTATTTTTGTTATATAAATATTCGTTAATGTAAACTAGAATGTTTTTTTCATATGCTATAATAGATTCTGAAATATCTTTTTCATTCCAATTTTTGTTAATATGTTCATTAAAGTCTTTTTTAATAATTTCTATAGAAATATTATTATCAACTAATTTAATGTTCTCACCAAACAAAAATGTTTTAAACTTAGCACTTGAATAACCAGAATCAACCAATTCTAGTATAGTGAACAGTCTTAATAAAGGTTCACAAATTTCCATTACTTCTGCTTCGGTAATATCGGTCGTTTTATAGCGATATAAATAGCTTGATAAATACAGCTTAGCATTTTCGTTATATTTCAAAAGTAACTTAACCACAGGATAATTTTTTATTTTATCCCATGTTTTTGTAATTTTATCAAAATTGGCACATAAGACTAATGGTTTGCTTAATAATTCTTTTTTTATATCTATATAATATCTTCTCAACCCTGGCGTTGTTACATCAACTGAGTTGTCCTTAACATATTCCTTATTAATAGCTCGATTTATATACATAAACTGTTGTAATACCGAATCAATATCTATAATCTTTCGAGTATTTAGTTCATCGACTAATTTATTTATTAATTTCCATTGTTCATTAAATTCATTTTTATCTGTGCCTGCTTTGGAATAAAGTTGTGCTGAGATAATATCTGCATCTGCAAGAGGCAACCCCGTAGAATTAAGCGAATTAAACATTGTAATTGCTTGTTCTATTTGCCAACTTCGAATTTCTATAACTTGACATTTATTTAAAAATACTTTTGCAAATTCATTGAGTTGAGAATCAGACTTATTCATCAATCTTCCATAGAAATATTTAAAATTCCGAAAATGATTTGTGTATTTATTATCTTTTTGTTTGCGCGGAATTTTATGTACTTTTTGTTCAGCTGTATCAAAGTCTATTGCTTCAATAATTTTCTTTATTTCATCTAAATATAGTTCATTTATAGATTTGTTTTCTATTATTAATTTGTTTTTGGTTTTCGTATCATCTTTTAGCATTATAGGAATATCTTCAGCTTCTGCTTTATACAAAATTGTCATAATCTTATTTCTGTTTGCCTCAAGTCCTGCTTTTAGTGCTTCAGAATCTTCATCCTTTGGAATTTTTTTTATAACATCATTTAATCTTATTAACAATGCTTTAAGTAATAATAAGAACGTAGTAGTACGTTGTTGTCCATCAATTAGATTGAATTTATTATGATCTGGATCTGAACAATCCACTATGATTGTACCAAAAAAATAAGGATCACTTGCATCAGAAGAAATAAATGCCTCAATGTCTTGCCATAATTTATCACAATGGGCTATACCCCATGAGTAACTACGTTGATATTCAGGTATCACAAAATATTGTGATTTTTCCAGTATAAGGTATTGACTAATCAGTTTTAGTTTTGGTTCAATGTCTTTTGTCATTTAAAAATATAATTTGTATTAAGTATATAAAGTTTATCTTAATATTGGCTCTGTTCAAAATCTAAAGATTTATAACCCTCAGCAGCCGTAAGGCTGTCTGAGGGGGGGAGGGAATTTCTCCCCATGAAAGAAAAAACAAAACTCATTAATAAAGTTAAGCGCTTGATAAAGCGGGCTGGAATACCCAGATGGCTGCATAGGTTTGGCCCTAAGAAATATGAGTTCTGGCACCATGCTGTGGCATACTTGCTTAAGCAAGTATGCAAGCTGAGTTATCGAGGAATAAGCTGGCTTCTTAGGCAGTTCAACATGAAGGCGCCCTGCCCCTCGGCTTTGTGCACGAGTTTTAAAAAAGTGCCTCAGCACATCTGGGAAAAGCTGCTTAGCTTGACAACAGGAGCTAAGCCTTATATTGTTGCTATTGACGGCTCGGGCTTGAGCCGCCGGCTGCCAAGCCCATACTACACCTACAGGATTGACAGGCCATATCCTGTTGAAGTGCCGTTGAAGCTAAGCATTGCTGTGGACACAAGAACCAAGAAAATTCTTGCTCTCAGGCTAAGGATGAGGCCGGCACATGATGTTAAAGATGTGAAATATATCCTGAGAAGGCTCAAAAAGCGCCCAAAAAAGCTTGTAGCTGACAAAGGCTATGATGCAGAATGGATTCATCGCCTTTGCCAAGGGCTGTCAATACAAGCTGTAATTCCCATAAGAGATTATGGCAAGAAAAGGAGGCACCAGAAAAACAGCCTAAGAAACAAAGCCAGCAAGGTTTTCTGCACCAGAACCTACC
The DNA here is from genome assembly GCA_020854775.1 of Candidatus Woesearchaeota archaeon. Lineage (NCBI taxonomy): Archaea > Nanobdellati > Candidatus Woesearchaeota > Candidatus Woesearchaeota archaeon. The sequence continues at coordinate 26,698 of JAHKLZ010000007.1, forward strand.
ACAGGAGAGAGATTGTGGAATCTGTGTTTTCTGCAATAAAGCGCAAGTTTGGTGCTAGCGTGAGCTCTCTTTCAGCCCGAACAATGCGGGCTGAAATTTATTGTAGGGCTATCGCCCACAATATTATTTGTTTTTTATTTGGACTTTTTGAACAGAGCCCTTAATATTTAAATCGTTTTTTGTAACGGAGTGAAGAAAACACAATATTATCCCCCTCGTTTTGTTTTAAAAAAATCAAATTTATTCCCTTTTTAGAAAGCCTATCGTTATTATACATCGAGAAAAATATTTTTAGAATTGCGTATAACGTTTGGGATATACGAAGTTTTTGCGTAATGAAATGGAGCAAAAATTTGGGTGAAGCCCGAGCCGAGGGCTGAACCGTATATCCCTTGTTATACGCCCCGACGACTGAAAGGAGTTGAGCGCAGCGTGGCTTGAGTTCAAAAAATATTTTTCGTTCTCATTAATCATGATAGGCTTTCTTTATTTCTTATAAATTTGATTTTTTCCGTTTTGAAAAATGGAAGAGGGGTTGGGGGTGAATTCCATTTTTCAAAACTCCTTATTAAATATCAAAATAACTGTCAATTTCTTCTCTTACTTCCTTAATCAGTTTTTTCTTTTCATCTTTCAATTCAAATGCTTCTTTTA